>NZ_JBSJER010000002.1:0-37148 GCF_055081035.1 Clostridium sp. CM041 | reverse complement strand
CTTCTGCAAATTCTATTTTAATTGGAATTAAAGATGTTTGAACTGTAATTAGTGGGTTTTTTTTTGTTGTTTCTGATTTTTTATTTTGCTGACCTCGTTGTTCAACATTTTCCTTTTTATTTTCTGTCATAATTGCTCCTTCTAATTTATTTTACAATTTTACTACCATTATCTCTTATTTCCTTTGTTGGAATTTGTGATGTATTTACTGTTTTTAGCGGATTAGTTTTATCCTTTTTTGTATTATTATCTGTAGAATTAGAATATCTAGTATTATTTGGCATACACTCACCTCCTTATAAAATTTTTATAATACCGATTATAAACCAAAAAATAATTGAAATGATTGAACCGTAAAAACTGAACATTGAAGCTCGTATATAACTTACTCTCACCTTGTTTAATTTAGCTTTTTCCTTTTGAACTTCGGCAACTAAGTCTATCCATTGCTTTAACCTTTGAGATTCTTTCATAGTAACTTTCCAATTATCATTCACAAATTTCTCCAAGTCATAAATATCCGGGAATGTATTTTGCTTTTTTCGCTGTTGTGCCAATGCAGCTGTCACTAAACTAACAAGTAAAAATACCATAATACAAGATATTGCAGCAAGCAAAAATTGCAAAGAAAGTTTTCCTTTATTTGTAATTATAAGAGTAACAGCCATAAAAATAGCCACTGTCATAAATGCAAATACAGTCTGCATTTGGCTTGATTGCATTATTAAAGAATCCTCTCGTTTCAATTCGCTTTCATATTTAAGCTTAGCAATTTCCTTGATATGTTTTAAAAGCATAATTGCATCTTGTTCTGGATCTTCCTGTTGCCGCGAATCATGTTGTACTATTTTTGCTGATTTATCAGGGTAAATCACATTTAAACCTATTAAAACGAATTTCAAATATTTTTCTATCATACTCACTTTATCACCACCTAAATACTACTTTCCTCAAATGTTTGCAATAAAAATGTCGCCAATGTTCCTGCTGCATTTACGGTTAACATTGCATGTCTCTCATATGGGTTTGTTTTATTTATACCTTGTCCATGTGCATCGCTTATCCTATTTCTTAAAGAACCTATCCCTTGAACAATACTAAAGCATCCACCTAATATCTGTTTTATAATTTCTTCTGTATGTTGAGATGGTGATAAATTTAACTGCTTTGTAGTAATGTTATATAGCGCTGGTAGGTCTCCGTCATCTTTATATTTTACTTGTAATTTATCAAGTATATATTTACAAGTAGTTTCCAATAAAGTTCTTGATATCGTAATAGCTCCTTTTGGATCTATACTTCTTCTTAGCAATGCTTTATTCCATTCTTCAGTAACATAACCTTGTCCCAAATTTTCAATTGTTATTGAAATAACAGTATCTGCTGGTGATATTTTACTTGTTTCTAAAAAAGCAATTAATGGACTAAACTCTTCATGAATGAAAACTCGTCTTTCTTCATAATGTACGAATTTTTTTTTTATAAAAGGCCAAAACTCTCCACATTTTCTATATTTCTTCAATATTGAAGGTAGCAATTGATCTAGTGTAACTTCCTTTATAATATCTATTCTATACTGTTCGTATTCCTCATTATCATAAATATCAGTTGTAGCAAATGATATCATTGCATTTTGTAAATAATCAACCTTTTCTAGTACTTTATCATAATCCATATTTCCACCTTTTCTTTCAGTATTATTACTATATTAGGAATACAACGAAATATATATGCCTTGGTGTATACACGACTATTTTAACCCTTTCCTCACTACCGCACTTCAGTTAGGGCAAACCCCTTACCCTAACTTCCATTTGGTGTTATTTAAAACACCCCTATATTACTTCCTAAAATCACTCAACTCTATAACTTCACACTCTTCACAATTATCTTCCTCCATATTATCCACTCTATCCACCAAATCCCCTATTATAAGTACCATATCATGCTTACTATAATCTTTATCATCAAACCCCTTTACTTCACCATAAACCTTTTTGTAAAGCTTCCTCGCATACTTCATCTGCTTATCTGTAGCTGGGTCTACTTTCTGCTTTTTAATTCGCTCTATAGTTTTAGCCTTTTCTTTTTCTATCTTTTTATAAAATCTCTCTTCAAACACCATTTTAATATCATTTAAGAGCTCTTCATCTACATCAAATCTTTCATCAGTCATTCTTTTAACATACCAAAGCTTACCTTCTTCTTCTTCAAATTTATCATTAAACCAGTACTTAAATAGAGAAGAAAAAGTATTATTCTCAGAAATATCGTTTAAAAAGTTATTTATACTACCACTGACACTAAGTTTCCATTTCCGTTCTAAGTTTACATATAACATAATAATACCCCCAATCTATACCCATCTGATATAAAGAATAAAAGAGAAGCAGGTTTTACCCATAATGTTATCTGAACGTTTCATGATACCCAACTATTTTGAAAATCTTCCTTTATTTTCCTATAACATCTCTTAACTGTTGCTATTCCTATGTTTAACTTTTTAGCAATCTCATTTTGACTTAACCCTTTATCTTTTAATTCTTTTACTGCTATTGTCTTATTTAAATTCTCTAACTCTCTTTTAGAGAGTCCATTTTCATCCCTTCTCTTCCCTTTTCTTTTAACTTTATTGTATTCATTATTTCTTCTCTTAACTTCTTTCGTATTAATAATAGTCTTAAGGAGCTTCATCTCTTCTTCAATAATATTTAAGAGGCGTATAAGCGTTGTATTTTTATAGTTGTACCCCTTATATTTATATCCCGTTCTATTTTTCTTTTTATCTGTGTTCTCCTGAGCCTCAATTTTTAATTGCTGCTCATCTTCTTTTGAGATATCCCTGAAATCATTCTCCTGCCATGCATCGTATGCCTTTTCTGCCTGTCTAGTTTGGCTTTTAACTTCACTTTCAGGCAATGGGCATATAAATCCCTTATTAAACTCTAAAGTGTCCTCTAATGCTTTATTAAGGTCACTTGTAAAGCAACAGGCCCAGTATCTATACAAAAAACACATGAACTCTCTTTGACTTTTTTCTACTAGTTCACCATTTTCATCTCTACAATATCCTTTTCTAAATTCCTGAATTTTCACTAAATCTGTAAGCCTTGCATGATGAAGACTATAAAGATTAAATAATTTCACAACCTTTGATTTTCTTCCACGTTTTTTTATACTTGGATTTTTAACATAGTCAGTTAGCTCCGGAAGATAATTCTCCTGGATATCTCGAAGCGTATATCTTTCCTCGTTAAAAACTAATATTTCACTTGCTCGCCCATTCTTTTGATTAATAGTGCCCGTTAGCCTCGATACTCTGGCTGCATCTATTGATTTAGAATCAGCACCTATTTCTTTTAGCTTCTCTAAAAAGAATTTTTGCACTGCGTTCCAAAGAGGAAGAGCCGTATATGGCACAGGTTCTATAAGCCAATAAATAACTATTCCTTGACCTGAGATAACTATAAAACTAGGTGGTGGAACAGATTGTTTAAAATAATCTGTTTCAAGTAGCCATATGATCTGTTCTGCACTTAACCCTTTGTATTGTTCTAATGTATAATAATCCAAATCTATAAATAGTGAATTTAATTTTCTTATATTTTCTATACGCCTCATAGGTTTATAAAAACTATTAGGACTTAAATATATATTTGCATCATTTACGCCTATAACTTTACCTATATTTTCTTTAAGCTCGTCCACTTTGTAGTGATGCTGTATCCAGGTGCTACCCTTTTTCAGAGCTATAGTTATGTATCCATCATCATTTTCATGTAAAAGATTTATTTGCATTTGAGCTTGTGATACCTCTGAACTATTAACCACAGCATCTATTGGCACTATAGTTAAATTTCTTATAATCTCACTATAGCCCTCAATGTGTATTTTCTCGGCCAACATAAAAAAGCCCTCCTATTTTTTAGTAACTCAAATAAGAGTGCTGCATTATACCAATTAAATACTTTATTTAACCTATACATATCTTGACTATTTGTAACAGATATATTAAACTAAGTATATAAATTAAATAAAATATTTAAAGATATAGCTTTCCTATTTGGGAAGTTATCAGGTTTTATGAAACTCTTGAATGAAAGCGTCCAAACTTTTACTATTCAAGAGTTGTTTTATTTTTTGGATATATATAAACCCTGATTAATTTTTATTTGCAAATAATTGTATTATTATTTTGTTTTTTGTAATTTTATATGATTTAATTCTACTATGAATTACCTATAATTTCAAGTTTTTATAATATGTAACCATTCCTATCAAATTATCTTTTATATTTATTTATATATTCAATCATGGCCATAGCCATAAGATCCTGCATTGTGTACTGTCTGTTTACCATACTGAATTTCTTAAATTCAGCTATAACACTTGGATATACTTTGAATCCTCTTGTACTTGGTTCTTCATTTAACCTTTTTTTATCAATTTTTATTTCTGGAATCTCAACATCAATTATATTTTCTTTTTTCCTTTGTTCTTTATACCAACTACTCATTTCTTCAAATTCATATTTCATTTCTTCAATAGATTTAATTCTCTTATCAAAGTGAGCTAAGGCATTTTCGCTTAGTGATACAAAAGTTTCACCTTCGTTGTTTAATTTGTTCACTATATTTTCACGAGCTTTATTATTAATAACTAAGGCTTCATTTTTAATTTTCATTTTAGTATCTTTTTCGATTTTACTCCCGGTATTATTAAGTGATACTAAAGTTTCACTTCCATCATTTGGCTTGTTTACTGTGTTTTCACAAGTTTCACTATTAGTAACTAAAACTTCATTTTTATTTTTCATAATAAATTCATCAGGTATATCATAACGAAAAGTTGATTTATTATATTTTATATCAGTATCTTGTATAGTAACTGAAAATCTTTTTCTATTTATGTCGAACCTTCTTATAAATTTATCGGTTGAAATTTTATCCTCTTTAGATCTATTTCTATTAGCAAGAGTATTTTCATTTAACGCTATTGCTATTTCTATAAGTTTTTCTATTGTTAATTCTAACTTTTTAGGTTCTCCCATATTTCCCCCACTCCTATTATAACAACTATAGTTTCACTATAGTTTCACTTTCTAATTTACTACAAATACTCCTTAAATTCAATAAAAACAAAATGTATTTGTTTTTTTAATTATAGCATTAAAAACTACTCTAAGAATTATCCCTTGTAGAATACTTATTAATACTATGCGCATATATTTGTAATTTCTAGCCACCTTGTACTAGTTGTAGGTTCATCACAACTTGTTCAAGGTGGACAAGCCCTGGGCTTGTACATCGGCGGTGTACGTATTTAGAATAAACGGTATGGTTAAACTATATATATGCGTGCGAGGATCTAACTTGTTATATTTTTAGATTCTAGTGGGTCGTTAAATTTCGTATTAGAAATTTATCGAGCCACGGGTCTTCCGATCAATTGAACTCACCTGGATAACTGTTCCGCTTACGAGCGCCTTGCAAGCGAAGAAATGGAATGCTTGTTTATGCTCTTTGGCACCTTCTATGAAGAATAGTGCCCTTTCGTTAAAGGTCGCGGTGGTGGTGGTTGGAGCGAGCTTTATCGAAATGGCTGCGTAGATCTAAGTTTTTTTGATTAATTATATAGAATGATTAAATTAAGGATAATTTAAATTTAAATAGAATCGACGCACGCCGTCGGGTACCAAAAAAAGGACAAGCTTTATCATTAGAAGCTCTTAGTTTCCAAGTGGTTGAGGTACGAAAACAATGGGAAGCTTAGAGATTCTTATGTTGAAGCTTGTTCTTTTTTGGGTGACGGTATACGTGCCCAGAACTTGTCCTTCCAAATACTCTATACTAGCAGTAACTATAATAGTAATATATTTAACATGGAATAATTCTTATAATGTTTCATAAATTATATTTAATATAATAACATCAATATTAGATCCCAAAAATAAACCTCAAAGACTAACTATTTTTTTAAACCTTGTAAACTGCGGGCAAATGGACGAGCCCAGCTACTGAGGGACGAAGTGGCTGATAGGCCTGTCTATTTGCCGTGAAAAATGGACGAGTTTCTGACCTCTACTATAAATTTTTTTTAAAAAACTCTAAATTCTCGGGATATGGTCACTGCTCTGACAGGCTGAGGTGAAAAACCTGTCCATTTTCCACCCGAGCAAAGCGAGGATCTATCTTTAAAACATGTAGATTTTTTTTAATATTAGTATTACGAAGACAAAAACAGGTCCTACTGCATTGCAGTAGGACCTGTTTCCCCTAGGGGAAGGGGGAGTATTTCATTTGCTTTGGACTAGTTTACTGACTGCTACTAATACTAAATAGAATGATAAATGGTTAGGACCTTAATAAGCAGTTTACTTCTGGGCAGTGAGTAAGATTGTCCAAAGCTTCAGTTGGGACCTAGAGCAGTGAAAGAGCTTGTGCCACTTCAGGTTTTCGCATGAAGAATGAAGGAGAAAATTTGATGTGGACCAGCCTTTGACTGCGACGTCTTAAAAGAACATTACGACTTAATTTCAACCACAAGTATTGCTTTTTTTACTCTAATAAATATGACATGGGAGTATATCTAATACCATTCATAGTAAGCTCTTTGTCTGTATCAAAAAAACCAAGATGATGATAAATTGATATTGCATATGGAGATGAATTTAATGTAATCTGGCTAATATTATTCTGGCTTTTACATTTCTCTTCAACTATCTGAAATAAACTTCTTGCTATACCTCGTCTTTGATACTCTTTAGTTACAAAGAGCATGCATATATGATTAATTCCTCTTGTTGAAAGTACACCTACTAAATCATCATTATCTATACATCCCCAAAAGTATAATTCTCCTTTATCAAACTTTTCAATGTTAGAATTATAAGATATAAATTTTCTGAATTCTTCAATGCCTTGTTTTGAGTAATCGGGTGCTTCGAATTCTTGAAAAACTGTCCACACTAAATTAAGAGCATTTTTGATATCATTTTTCTGCAACTTTATAATTTCCACACAAATCCACCTACCTAATAAAATATAGTATTACGTATTTAATTACTGTTGCGACACAAAACATTTATTTAATTATACTATTATTGCCGTTACTTAACGAGTAACATATTTACATTTATGTGGTTTTAATTTCCTTAACGTACGAAATATCATTTTTGCGTAAGCTACCCCTTAACAACTATATTTATTCTAGTTACATTAATAATCCAGGTGCTTTTTCAGTATCAGGATTATATTTTATATTAGAAAAGTATTTACTATTATAAAATATAATAGTATTGTTAATATATAGATTAATATCAGTTCTAACATATTAACTAATATATTAGAACTGATTATTAACTAATATATTAATATTAGGGGGGATTACATTGAAAATAATAGCTTTTAGCACCCTAAAGGGCGGTGTTGGAAAAAGTTCTAGTTTATTTAATATAGCTGGCTTACTTGCAGAAGAAGGTAAAAAAATACTTGTTATTGATGTAGATCCTCAAGGCAATAGTACCAATAATTTTGGTATAGATAGAACCGTCGAAAATTTTAAAAGCATTAAAAATATTTTAGAAGATGATATTGAATTCGAAAATGTAGTTATAAAATCGCCGGTTAAAGAGCTTCAATCTCTTGATGTTATTCCAAGTTCTATATTCTTAACTGCTACGGAATTAAAGCTTGTTAGTTTAGCTGGTAGGGAAAATATACTTATTAACTATATTGACGATAATTTAAAATATTTTAATACCTACGATTACATACTTATAGATACAAATCCTTCAATGAGTATAATCAATCAAAATGCTTTTGTAGCTGCAACTGATATTATACTTGTATCTGATATTAGTATGAATTCAGTAGAAGGCTCTGAACTCTTTTTAGCGCTTTGGAAGGATATAAGAAAACGCTTGAAAATAGAAAATAATATAAAAGGTTTCTTGATTAATATGTATGATAAGAGAATGAATCTTTCATCACAATTTAGAGATTATTGTAAAAGAAATGATGAAGTAAAAGACATACTTTTTGATACTGTAATACCTATGAATGTTAAATTGAAGGAAGCTGAGTTAGAAGCAAAACCTATAAATATTTATTGCAAATCAGCTGCAGGATATAAATCCTATGTAGCCCTTGTTAATGAAATGAAGAAAAGAGGTATTTTATAATGGCAAATAAATTTGATAAGGCTGTACAAAACCGTAGCTATGAAATATTAGATTCTGGAAAAAGCCAAAAACCTGATGATGTTCCAGTTTTAGTAGAAGATAAAACACTAAACCAAACTGGATTTAACATTGATGATATCATAGAAAAAAGTTCTAAAAGTTCTAAAAATAAAACATATTATCTAGAAACAAGTGCAACTGATGAAGTGAAAAAAATAGCTAAAAGTCAGAAGATAAGCGAAAGCAAGCTTGTAAATGATATATTAAAACATGTATTAGGTATTAAATAAATTAATATAGTTTCTAATATAATAATTAATATATTAGAAACTATATTAATTATTTTATTAATGATGAATTCAACTAAGCAATTACGCCCTTTAACGGCATTTCAGAAGGAAAGTCTCTAACTTCTATAAGTGGGCATTTCATACTGTAACAAAGAGAAAACTTCAGTGGGAGTATAAATCTCCTTCTGAAGTCGTCAATTTATCTTCTGCAAAACTATTGCAGCTCCGCAGGAGATGATTTAATTGAACCACTCGAGGTAAAAACTTTAGAGTAATTGTTACCCCTGTGGTATGGGGATTATTTTTTGCTTTGGACAAGTTTACTGACTGCAGCTAAGACTAAATAGAAATATAAATGTTTAGATTCTATAATAGATTGTTTTACCTCTAGGCAGTGAGTAAGATTGTCCAAAACTTCCTTTTAGTATAGGAGCAGTGAAAGAACTTGTAGCACATTTAAAATTCGTATGAAGTATGAAGGAAAATTTAAATGTGGACACGACTTTGATTGCGACTGCTTTTTTAACCATCTGTTTAGCACTAATATGGTATCAACTTTAATGTGTATTCTCATTTAAAGACTTCCTAGGTATCATTGTATTAATCTATATGTTGTAATTGGTCTGTGGTTCTTTTAATAAGTAGTTAACTACTTAACTCGCCTTAATTAAATTCTTAACTAGCCTTAACTAACCTCAGCTTAGTTGTATCCATGAACTTATTTTATGTAACACAAATAATTATGTCTAGATAAAGAAAAAAATTGAAAATTCTAACTATAGTTTTTTCTAAATCAATTCTATCTATCCTTCTCTCTCTGGAAAAGCCTCATTTATGGCTTTTTTTACTGAACTATTATATTGATTAGAAAACAACTCAGTTAATCCATGCTGTGAAAAATGTTCTTTTTTTAGTCTGCTAGAAATTTGTGTATGATTTAGTTTTAATTTTTCTTGAGCTAACCATTTCACTGCATTCTTTCTATTGTTTATATCCTGCCAAAAGTAGTCTGCTACTTCAGCATGTCTTAATTCCCAAGGGTTTATTATACCAGGATATAACGCATTACATATATGGTGTATGCTTGGGTAATAAGAATGTAACGTGTATAATCCTTGCTTCTTTATAATCTCCCAGTCCAGCTTTTCTTTAATGTCATCAATGCTCCATTGAAGGTCTACTTCAAATACATATTTTAGAGCATCAATTCTATTTCTTTCTTGTGTCCAGTAGCTTTGAGGTACTTTATCATGTTTAAATTGCCAAGGCTTATATCGTTCATCTGGATAAGTACTTATTATGTAATTAATAGCTGAACGTCCAAATAACTTTGAGGCAGTATGAAGCTTGTACTTGGTTAAGAACCGCTTGGATAGCTCTAGACTTACATCTTCTTTGTTGAATTTGAGTTTTTCATCTATTAAATATTTCAATAATTTAATAGCAACCTCTTTTGCTTCTTCTTCACTTCTATTAGCCCAAAATCCTGATGGAAAGCTCAAAATTGTGCCTTGTAATAAAAGTTCATATATTTCTATATCATCTAAGTTAGTAAGCTCCACTTTTAAATTATTAGACATGTCAATAACCCCCTTTAACGACATTTCAGAAGGAAAGTCTCCCACTTCTATAAGAAGGAGTATAAATCTCCTTCTGAAGTCGTTGATATTGCAGCTCCGCAGGAGATGATTTAACTCTCTAAATTATTGACAAATCTTTTAAATATCAATCTATATTTAAAAACAAAAAAATAAAGAGCCTAGTATCAATAGACTCTTAGGGGGAAGCGATATATTAAATTGGTTAAACACATTAAGTAGTTTGTCCACTTTTCATAAAAATATTCATTATATTAAAAAATAGTTTTTTCTCTCTCATTTAAAGAAGACTTTTAGTTTAAAAAAATCATCCTATGTTTCTTTACTCCCATAAATCTTCAGTTGATTTTTCAATCTCTCTGCGCCTTTTTTCAGTTTGTTTTATATCAATAGTAATTACATTATCATCAACACTTAGTACATCTCCTTCTTTAGATTGAGAAGGTAAGTTAACCTTTTTAATATTCATCATAGTTCTATCTTCTTTTTCACACACTGCATAAGGACCCTCAAATCTATCAATAATAATTTTCATTTAATTACCTCCTGCACATATATTACAAGGATCAGCATGACTTAAACTTACTGCCTTTTGTTGAGATCCTTCTAATATCGTTTTGCTCCTTTTTAAAGAGCTACAATTTTTATCATAGTGATATGACTTCCCACTCGGTGTAAAATATACTGTTTTATTATTTTCATTGCTTGAAGTATTGGTCTTTGTTTCTGTAGTTGGTTTACTAACTATATTGTTTGAAGGTGTATTTGACTTACTAGTAGCTGTTCCAGTTCCATTATAAGAATAACTTGCTGCCTTAACATTAAAAGTTATATCCTTACCATTGCTAGTTGCAACTATAGTTCCATTTTCATCTGTCCTATATACTTTAATACCTTTGGCCTGCAATTTTTCCATTGTGGACTTATGAGGATGGCCATAACTATTGTCTTTACCTACTGATATAACAGCATATTTAGGATTTACTTTATTTAAAAAACCTTCTGTAGTTGAAGAGTTAGAGCCATGATGTCCTACCTTAAGTAAATCAGCACTTACATTAAAACCTTTTGATAGCATTTCATTCTCCGATATATTCTCTGCATCACCAGTAAATAAGAATGAATTACTCCCAAATGTTACTTTTATAACTATAGATTCATTATTAACATCTTTATATTCACTACCATTAGGAGCTAATATAGTACATGTAGCTTCTCCTAGCTTAAAACTTTCTCCTGGAGTCGGTGCTGTAATTTTCAGTCCTTTACTCTTAATAGCATTAACTACATCTTTAAAAGTTTTAGTTGTTGCAGTTCTTTTAGGCATATAGATTTTCCCTACTTGAAAACTGTTTATTACATAGTCTAATCCTCCAACGTGATCCTCATGAGGATGGGTTCCTACTACAAAGTCTAACTTTTTAATTCCTTTATTTGACATATAGCTTTTCACTGTTTCTGAGTCTTCATTGTTTCCCGCATCTACTAACATCGAGCTTGAGCCTTGTTGTATTAAAATACTATCTGCTTGCCCTACATCTATATAATGAACTTTAAGTTCGCCGTCTACCACAACGTTAGCGATAGCAGGTGTACTATTATCTACTGCCGGTGCATTTTCTTTCTGTTTAGTTTCTGCCTTCGTTGTATCATTATTTCCTTCTACTTGTTGAGTCGGAACTGTTGGCGACGTATTTTCAGGTATACTTGTACAGCCAATTAAGCTGAAAATAAGGATTACCCCCAAAATAAAAATTAGATATTTTTTCATATTTCTCATTTTAATCCCCTTAGATTATATTTTCTTGCTTTATCTTAATAAGATTATCATATTTATATTTTTAATTCCATAATAATCATAATACTGCTGCACCTGGGGGTATCTCCAATATTTTTATTGTAGCACCGTAATTGATGATTAAATCATCTCCTGCGGAGCTATTAGACTAATTTAATATACCCCGCACTAACAAATCCGCCATGATTACCATAAAATATAGAATACCAATTACCTACCTTATTATCAATTTTGACTTTTTCATTCTTGTTTAGTGTCCCCAATATACTCGAATTTACATTTGCCCTGGTCCTAACATTAAGTACGGATGCAGTAACTATCCCATACTTTCCTGAAGCTATAATTGGATTATTTGAAGCTGTAGTTTCTCCACTGAAATTTAATCCGAGGTATGCAAATATACCTTTTACTATTGCTAAAGCCACCTTTTCTTGATAAGCATTTGATAATAGTAAATTTTCTTCAGTTGGATTACTAATAAATGCTGTTTCTACTAATACAGCAACCATTCCACTCATTCTAAGCACTCCGAAATTAGCAGTCTTACACCCTCTATTAGTCAGTCCTGTATCCTTTATTAATTCCGATTGTACTAGTTTAGATAATCTTGCACCACTCGAACTGGTTGGATATGAAAATGTTTCTATTCCATGAGCTGATTTATCTGAGAAACTATTTGCGTGAATTGATGTAAATGTAGCGCAGCCATTATTGTTCGCTGTAGTAGCCCTTTGCGCTAATGTTAAATAGACATCTGTAGTTCTTGTATATATCACCTTTTGTCCTCTTTCTGTAAGTATCCTGCCAACTTTTTTACCAATGGCCATAACAATGTCCGCTTCATGAGAATGATCTCCTACTGCTCCACAATCTGTTCCTCCGTGACCAAAATCAACGCAATGTGTATATATTTTATTACTCATATTAACAATTCCTCCTCTTCTTTTTAATTTTTTGTAATCTTACCTCTATCTATTTTTAACTAAAAAAATTCCACCAAGCTAATTCTTAGTGGAATCTTTCAAGGTGCTCAGCACCAAAGGTGATGATCAGCACCGCAGGTGATGCCTATGCTACTTCAATTTCATTAGTATCAGTAGTAATTACTTTAGCATCTTTCTTGCCAGTTAAGCTACCATTCGCTGATGCAAAAATGTTCTTTGCAATAACTAAATCCATAAGAGCATTTACTTCAGCGTCTTTTATAGTTGGAACTCCCTCTTCATCAGTTTTAATGTCATCTACGCTTAAAGTAAAATACTTACCTTCTATAGATGTTAAAAATCTCATAACTAATTTATGCATATGTCTTTTCCTCCTTTTAATTATTACTTAATTTAGCCCTGAATTTCAAGCTGAAAAACTATTCCATAACTAAACTAAATTGGTCTTGTCTGTCTAGTGTAAATAATGGATAAGTTTTAATGTTAGATATAGCTTTTCCTATTGCAAAAATGTCCTCGTCCTCTGCCATAACTTTTAAATTACCTAGTGTTTTTGTTGCGAATTTGTCGTTGCCATCGATATCGACTCCTACTTTCATAGTGAGTTTTAGTGCGCTTGCTACCTTTGTAGATACAACTGCCATATTGATTGCCCCCCCTCATTTTGTTTTTCACTGAATATATATGTCCTTCAAAAGTTTTTGGCGGTTAATTTAAAAATAAAGACAACCACAAAAAAGGTATAGCTAATATAGCTACACCTTTGATTACTCTAAACAATTTATTTCCATCCCAGTAATTTCTTCTCCAATTGATCAAAATCATATTCCCTTTGATCGTAGTCATTGAATTTATCAACTTTACCTTTAGCAATCTTATAGTCTTTTTTTATTGCATCTATAAGCCATCCAACCACATTATCAATTTTAGCTGCACCTAACGAACATTTATATTTTTCTTTGATTATATGTATATCTCCATTGGCACTAGCCAATATACTTTGTGCTTCATCATCTGTTATTGATTCACGTATAATCTCTTTTACAAGTTTAATAGCGTCAATGTTTTCTTGTGGCTTTTGCTTAGGCTCTGCGAGTGTTGCTGCTATTTCATTGCTAGCTTTATTATTTTGCTTTTGTTTTATGTAAAATTTAAGTGAAGTTACTTTTCTTCCAGTTTTTATTTCTTCATATCTAAAATTAATATCTGTTTTTTCTGTAAGTTCATTCTGTGCCTTGATTAATATTCTATTCTTAAAATTATTATAAATATTATATGCTTTCTCTTTAGAACCTACCATGTTTTTAAGTTCTTCAATTTCGATTTCGATACATTTTCTATATGCATTACTTTTTAAAATTTCATACAGCCTTATTGAATACTTACTCTTTAAACTCAAAACATTACCAAGCTTATAACTTGTATAAAATTCTTTTAATCCTAGCATATAAGGCTTTAATTTAGGACTAAATTCAAGCTCAACCACTCCAGTTCCTTTCTCATATTCTGCACTTGATAACCATGCTAATTGAGTTACTTTATTCCCTTTTTTTATTTCAAATACCTTTTGCATTAATTCTTTTGTTATCTTAGGTATTTCAGTATATTTTGCTTTATTATCAATACCTAAAAGTTTCATAAAATCTTTTATCTTAAATACATAAGGCTTAAAATTATCATCTTGTGGTTGGACCATTGAAGCTAAGGTTAAAATGATTTTTTGTTCCTGCAAACTTAAATTATAATTGCAATTAATTAAATTATTACTTTTAGTTACTATATAATTCTTATCCACGCAATCACCCCCTGGTACATATTAGCATATAAATATTTCTACTACAATTCACAAGTGGTGTAGTATTTTGGTATGGTAATGTAGTATTAGATTTACTTTCAGGTATGAACATGTAGTAGTTAGGTATGGAAATGTAGCATTAGATTTATTTTTAAGTATGAAAATGTAGTAGTTAGGTATGATAATGTAGTATTAGAATTTTGTATCCCTTGATATGACGTGCGTAGATGGGTGTCCTAAACACTTAAAACAAAAAGATTGTTAAACATATAAAACAACAACAAGGAGCATACCCATAAATAAGTTATATTTGTTGTTGTTATTTAGAATATATAGAAAAATAAGAATACCAATCAGGTACCCTTATTTTTCGTATTTTCCTATAACGGTGGATATAACTATAGTTAAATCTGCGATAGATTTATTGAGATCCTCAATTTTCTTCTCAAATCTAACAAGTAGAAAGATACTCACACCTATAGGGAAGCCAACTGTATTAACCAGTTTAATAAATACATCATACATAATGCATTCCTCCCTCACCGCTATAGATAATATATATGCCTGTTCTAATTGTTTTCTATAGATTTCTTAAATATATTTTCTAAGCTTCTTTAACGCTTTATTTTTAACCCTCGCATAATGATAATAACTATGCGGACCATCGCAAGCTATTTCACGAAGACTATCATCAAAAATATAGAATCTCTCCACAATGTCTCTCTCAGATGGTTCTAATTTTTCTAATGCATCATATAGCCTTTTAACTTCCTCGTACACTATCACTTCATCATCTAAGGTGAAATTATACTCCGCAGCTACATTTGGGCTTACAGGCTCTGCATTTGGCACTTCTCTATAGTGTTTTATCTTTCCTTTTAAAAGAGCTTTAAAATTAGTTCTGATGCTATTTATACAGTAACCATTAAAAGTATTGCTACCTAGTTTATAAAGATTAACTGCCTTTATAACTGAAAGATATCCCTGCTGCACCAAATCCTCAAATTCATAGGAAGGTATGTGGTAACTTGCAGCTAACTTAATTATCAAAAACTTATATTGTTCAATAATGTCCATCAAAGATTTTCTATCCCCATTTTTTGCTTTTTCAACCAAAATTTCCAGTATAAACACCACCCTTTTCATTTCTTATATCTATTATACATATTTTTCTATAATTGTTAAATAATTTTTTTATTTTTTTTAATTATTTTAAAATTAATGTTTTAAGAATAACAATATATAAATAATAAGTTTTAAATAATAATGACAATTAATGTCTTCACATTAATTGTCATTATAGTTGTCTATAGTCAGCGTGTTTCTAATCTTACACAAAGGGCTTGTGTCAGATAACAAATGGCTACAGCTATAGTGTTGTAATAAATTGTAATTTACCATTTCCGTCTAATCTTACATATTGACTATTATTTAATTATTGTGTAATATAAAAATTGGGAATTCTATATTGTGACATGATATTCTATAAAATCACATTGAAAACACGACATATACGACTATATCTAACAAATTTAGTGATAATTTACTTAATTATTAAACCTTTAACAGCAATTCAAAAGGAAAGTCCACCTCTTATATCAATAGGAGTTACACACTATAACTAATAAAAAATTTCGGTGGGAGTATAAAATCTCCTTCTGAAGTTGTTAACGCAGCTCCGCAGGAGATGATTTAACGAATAGTAACGGAAGGATGATGTAAATGAAAACCGTAGAACCTATAAGAGAAATAAGGACCATAAGAATTATGAGATCATATTTAAGAGATCAGAGCCTTCGTAATGAGCTGTTATTTATTCTTGGAATAAATGTTGGGCTTCGAATAAGTGATATTTTAAAATTAACATTTGATGATGTTATGAACTTTAGAAACATGAGTGCCAAAGAATATGTAATAATCACAGAAAAGAAAACCTCAAAGAGAAAAAAGTTTTATATAGGACCCATAGTAATCAAACTAATTGAAGGTTATGCGGCTACTTTGGAAGAAGCATTACCAAATACATATGTATTTTGCAGTAAAAAATCAAAAAACAAACCAATATCTCGTCAACATGCCTGGTATATATTAAATAATGCTGCTGAAATGATAGGTCTTGTTGAAAGGGACCATGATGGCAAGATAATATCCGGAGAAATCGGGACCCATTCGATGCGGAAAACCTTTGGTTACCACGCTTATACCAGTGGCACCACCATAGAGCTGTTGATGGAGATATTCAATCATTCATCCAAATTACAAACTCTAAAATATATAGGGATTACAGAGGATCAGAAAAAGGAAGTTTATTTGAGTAGCAATTTGGGGTAGGTAGAGCGTTTGCATTGATGCAAGACACATTTTGATTAATTGATGGTCATGGCTTATAAAAATTAATATCTATAAGCCATCACCATTAATAATGGCAGAGATAATAGTTTAGATTTAATATAAAAATATTGGGAGGGTACGCAAGTGGATGTATTATTTTTAATAATCACAAAATAAAAAAGGCACTACGGTCTTTTAAGTAGTTATAATTATAACTACATTATAGACACACTTAGTATATAAATAATGGGTAGTTTCTAAAACTAATTTTTACAAAAAAATCTGATATTGTTATTTGTAAATACTAATTGCTTATTTATCTTTATCTATTATTCTTTGGTTATTTCTTATTTGTATACCATACATTTTCCTACGATAATGACCCACTTCATTTTTATTATAATCTCTAAATGCTAAAATTAAACCGTTCAATTTATTTATTAAATCTTCTGAAAATATGTTGTTTTCGTGTAGTTTACTAATATACCCAAAAAAATCATTAATCAGTTCATGATACTGTGTTTTAAAACTCTCAGGTGCCTGCTTTTTAAATCCTTTCATAAAATAGTCGATTTTATTTTCTACATTATCAAGTGAAATATTTTTCAAATCCACGTCCTCAGTACAAGTTGCTTGTTTATCTATAAATTCAATAATTTTTTGTAAATATTCATATTCCATAACTTGTAGGAAAGCCTCGTCTAACTCATCGTTAACATCATTCATTTCCAGATAATTTATGGTTGTTAAGTCCTTTTTACATTCAGTTAAAAAACCTCTTAACTTCTCAATATGAGTTCCTTCGACAACTTTAAACTCCTCCTTAATTTCAGCACAAAATATATTTAAAATCTCATCAAAACACTTTCCAGCATCAGCTTTTTCTATTGCCGAATTTGCATGATTAATGTCACTATTGTTATAAATAAAATGATAACAAAGAATTCTCGTACAGTTATTTAATGAATTCGGTATATAATTTCTACATATTAGGTTTAATTCTTTCATGATTTCTCTACCATTTTTCAATACTACTTCTTTATCACAGAATTTGTTATAAAACAACTTCATAATCATTAACTTAGGCGAATAACATCTTATGATTCCACAATTCGAATCAAAAATGTCAAAGATATACTCTCTTGTTATCTTATTTAACTTGGTTTGTTCAGAAATATGAGCAAATAGTTTTTCAAGTAACTTAGCTCCCTCTTCACTATTTTGATGTGAAAAATTTCTCACAACTATTTGAAATATTTCAATTAAATCAATGTCAGCTTCAGTATAATTTTCATCATTAATCATATTAATATATTTCTCATCGTAAGTACTAACCCCATTAACTATTTTATTTAAATCCGATGGATTTTCAAGTAAACTTGTCATAAATTTCATTGTCTCATTCTGTTTATATGCATTTGAACTTTCTCTACTATATGATTTGTACCATTTTCCATTCACTAAAAAACTAATTATTTTATTTTCTAAATTTTTTTCTAAATTTTTATTACATAAAAAATCAACATAATAATTTAAACCTCTCACTTCAATCGTCTCATAATCTTGTTGCATAGTCGTTTGTATAAGTGAAATTATTATAATATTCCTTGCCGCTTCAACATTGCATAAATATTTATCAATTTCTTCAATGCTCTTCTCTTCCTTCATAAATTGCTCATTGATAATAATGCATTTTTCCTCAATGTATCCAAGAAATTTAACAACATTTCTTGGATTTTCCAAGTGATTTTCTATAAAAAAAATCGCATTATTTGACATGTCTATTTTTAGTTCGATTTTTGAAATTTCTTCATCTTTATTTAATGCATTTTTTGCGCTACTTAGATTATCCTTTAATTTTAAAATTTCCTTTTCAATTTCAGAAATTATCATGTCCACTTCCATAAGAACGGATATCGTTGCATTTTGAGATAGATTAAATTTATATGTGTTTTTCTCAATAAATTTTTTTATCATTTCTGTGTAAGTAACTTTTACCAAATTGATTCGGTAATTAAAAAATTTTTCAAGAAATTTTATTGGATTCCCTTTCAATTTTAATGATAATTGGTCGTAGTCAGTCAAAAAAATAATTACACATTTTTTAAAAGTACTAATTTCTTTTATAAAATTAATAAATGGAAGTATTTTATTTGAATCACATCTTTCAATATCATCAACAATAATCAATAATTTATTTTCACCCAACATTTGATATAATAGGCGTTCAATATCTTTTTTGGATTCTCTATAGTCTTTTTCTTCTTCAAACATACTCTTAATAATATTGGATTTTATTCTTGCTTTAGATGCAATTTCTATGACGGATGATATGTAGTCTTGATATTCACTTGAGAATCCAACATAATAATCAGCCGTTTTAATTTGATTTTTAATTCTTCCAAATAAATACTCAATAAGTGATTCTAAGCTATCCATATCCATCATATTTATCCTTATGATCTTATGTTGTGTTCCTGTATTTTTCTGAATTTTGTCTATGGAGGCATTTACAAATGATGTTTTTCCTTTTCCCCATTCTCCTGAAATACATATTGAAAGTGCTTCATTTGAAGATTGTTTATTAATTAAATTTTCCAACTCTTTAGCTTGCCACTTTCTTTGATCAAATAAATCTTCAAATTTATCTATAGCTGTGTAACGGGTTGTTTTAGCAGCACCAACAATTTTTCTTCGAAATTCAATGTTATTAATCCACCAAATAAATATCCCTAATGCTAGATAAAGTAAAAGATTATACCATTTCAAGAAATTCACTTGTCTTATAACCATTGCCGATAATATTTCTATATACAAAGCCACAGTTACAGGTAACACTAATGCACTAAAATATGTATCTATGTTGATATATATAACTATGCCATAAACAATTGCAAGCGCAAATGCAATTATAAATATGAATTCAATGCTTATTACAAAATTACATACATAAGTCAATATATTAGTCTTATTATTAGTCAAATAATCCCACCAATAAAATGGTATTAGCATTAAATAAGATAAAGCAATCTTTACTGTTTTTATTCTATTAACCTTTTTATCAGCAATTTTCAGCACATATTTTTTGCGATTGAAGCAATATGTAATTAAAACTACTGCACAAATAAAATGAAATATTATCAGCGAATATTTCACTCCAAAACTTCCCAAGTATATAAATGGATATTTAAAATGCATATGAACTCTCCTTTTAATATATGTTTTTTTATATCAAAGAACTTAATACCGATAGGTAATCTCCAGTTTTATCACGAAATCGGCAGTAAGCAAAGCATTTTTCCAAGTTACATGGTACTGATAGCTCCTTAATAGATTGTTAGCAAATCAGCTACAAGGTTCACATTATAGACATTAGGTGTACTTATTACATTACCCTTAGTATCTTTCATGAAAACTATACCATAAAATACTAATTATACAAACTTTCATCACTCCAAATATCCACATATAGTTTACTATTAATGTTTTATTTTTCACTCAAGCGTTTTTCTCCTGGGTAATCCTCTGAAGAAATGAGTGGGATTTTAGCTTAAATATATTAAAAACCCATTTTTTATTGCACTTTGAATATTATAGATGTATACTGTAAACAATATATAGTAAACACTAGTAAACACACTCGTATTAGTGTATTTACACTAAAATAATTGTAAACATTATTCAAGCATAAAGGAGGCCATATAATGGCAGATAATAGTAATAATCCCTTTTCAGTAAGAATGGAAGCAGATGACAAAGAGAAGCTTATGGAGCTCATTCAAGGAAGCGGCAAAAGTAGTAAAGAGTTTATGGGAATCCTCATGGGTGCTTACGAATTAAACAAAGTAAAAATTGATATACCCGAGGTAGCAGAGGACATTAACCACCTCGAAGCGTTAAGTAATCAGATCAATACTATATATGTGAATATGGCTAAACGAATACAAACTATAGATGAATCAAAGACTCAGCAGTTTAATAAAGATATGGAAATCTATAAGAGTAAAATAGAAAGTTTAAATGTTGAAAATGAAACATTAAAAACAGATAAAGAAAATATGGAAACCACACTTCAGGGATCTTTTAATATAAGTGATGAACTTAAAAAGCAGGTAAAACAGTTAAGTGAAATCGCGGATAGCAATAAGGCTCTAATTCAAGAATACAAAGAGAAAAATGATACACTTGCAGGCCTTGTTACTGAATATAAAGGTTTTAAGAATGAAAATGAAACAGTTAAAACCTTACTTGCAGATAGTCAGGCAAGAAAAATAGATCTTGAGAATAAAATAATATCAAAAGACATCGACGTTGATACCCTAAAAACAAAACTGGAAGCTGCAGCTGTTGAAGCTCAAAAGGAAGTAACGAGAACTTCCGAGTTAAAAGAGTTTGAAGAAGAAAAAACATTGCTAGCTATGCGGACCTTAGAAACAAAAATGGAAGCTACAGTTACGGGAGCCCAAAAGGAAGTAACGCGAATTTCCCAGCTGAAAGAATTTGAAAAGGAAAAAGCACTACTACAGCAAGAGAAGTTATTTAATAAGAAGATGCAAGAGCTTCAGGAGCAGTCTAATAAGAAAATATTAGAATACCAGAAGCAGGCAGAAGATTATATAAGAGAGATGCAGAGACAAAGCCAAAATCAAGATAAAAAAACAGAATTTAAAAAATAGAGTTGCAGCATTAACTAACTTCTTTATTATTCAAAATTAAATCTAGTGTTAGTTATTAGAATAAGGCCAAATGGAATATAGGGCGTGCTTTCGGCCCTATATGAAATGCGGTAGTATTTAATGTACTTAACCTTTTGTAAGAGTTTAAATGCTCTTATTACTAATAAGAAAAGGCATACAATATAATTTTAATTATCTTGTATGCCTTTCATCATTAGTAAAAAAACTTCAAAATTTTAGGGATTCTTTCATTCAAGATAACATTTTTTATGTTGTATGGGGGTTTATTAAACGCCGTGAAATTTTGGTTTAATGGCATTGTATTTTTGAAATATATTTTTAAAGGATTGTAGATTTATAATATAGAATAAGATAATTAAGCAAGTATTTTGTGTCGTGCTCGTATTTTTATGAGAGTTAGTTGTCTCTCAAACTAATAGCGAAATAGGAATTGATATAATATAACAATGATAAAATGCAGGAGGTTTTATATGAGGAATACGGATGTATATGGGTTAATTATAATTACATTAATTATGGGAGGGATGTTTACATTTTTAGGATGGGTAATTAAAAGTCAAAATGCAGGAGATATGCTGAATGGATTTGATACGAAAAAATATGATAAATCTAAAGTATCAAGGATAGTAGGCAGAGATATCTTGTATACTGGTCTATTAATTATTTTTATAGGTGTTGGTGGTGTTTTTTTTAGTAGCAAATTTTATAATTATTTAACTATTGCACAGGTCGTTATTTTCGTAATAGGAATTATAAAAAGTATGTATGATATGGATAAAAAATGTAGAATAAAAAAATAATTATGTAGAAATATAATGGAAAGGGGTAAGGGAGTGAGTAACAAAAAATGTGCTTATTGTAATAAACTAATAACTAATGATAAAACTTATTGTGATGATAAATGCGAAAATTACTTTAACAAATTTCAGAGCTTCTTTAAGAAGTACAAAGTCTTCTTTGTTATATTAATAGCCATGAATACAATAGTTGCGATAGTTGGTTCAATAATTACAATCACAAACTTACAGTTAGGTATATCAATAACATGTATAGGAATTATGATATTAAGTGGAACTATTATAGTGTTGCCGTTTGCGACTCCAGAAACATTTAGTAAATTAGGGATTAAGAAAACAATCTTAATTATTAGACTTTTAGGATTGTTATTATTGATAGGAAGTTTTATTTATTATTGTAATCCTCAAATATTACTTTAAATAAATTGGCTCGCATGTTTCTTATATTCCGTCTCAGATAACCTCATATATAACGATGTGGGATTTAATATATTTAGATTATATTAATATTTTGAAAGTAACACAATACCAATTGAGTTACTTTCACTTTGAGGCTATTACTCATCCTTAAATAATTGTAAATATACTTAATTTATAATAATTATGTTATAGTTAAATATGTATTTTATTACAAATTTGTAGATTGTTTCGTTTTAGATAATAAAATAATAATTAATCGTATTGGAGGAGGTACAATGGGAAAAGTGATAGGTAGCTGGCGTGAAAAACAAACAGATGAAAAAGCGCTGTCTGTACTTAGCAATGGTAGCTGGCGTAAAAAACAATGGAGTAAAAAACAAACAGGTGAAAAAGTGATGTCTGTACTTAGCAATATTTGTTCTATAAGCATAATAATATTTGTATGTATGCATATTTTAGGTGTTTGGAAAACTGAAACAGATGTAATTATGCCATTGATGGGTGTGTCAATGTTAATTCAAGCCATTCAGTATTCGAAGAAAATTAAAGAGGTTAATAAAGGTCTTTTATTGGCTGCGATACTTGTTTTGGTGTTTTCAATTTTTGAATTTATAATAAAATAAACTCAAATTTGTAAAATGGATTGGATTAGCGAAAGTAACTCAATAGTAATTGTGTTACTTTCACATTGGGTCTATTTCCTATTCCTTAAAAATTTCGTTTTGAATGTAACATAATGAGTTGATTCTTTACTTTGAATGTATTATAAATCAGTCTTAATATGATACTAATACCCCGCAGTCAAAGGCTGGTCCATATCATATTTTCTCCTTCATTCTTCATACGAAAACCTGATATGGCACAAGCTCTTTCACTGCTCTAGGTCACAAATGAAGCTTTGGACAATCTTACTCACTGCCCAGAAGTAAACTACTCTATTAAGGCCCTAACCATTTATCATTCTATTTAGTCTTAGCAGCAGTCAGTAAACTAGTCCAAATCAAATAAATATATCCCCCTTCCCCCAAGGGTAACAAGCCCTACTGCTATGCAGCGGGGCTTGTTTTTTTGTTTTCAATCTACTAATATATAAAAAAATCTACATATTTTAAAGATAGATCCTCGCTTTGCTCGGGTGGAAAATGGACAGGTTTTTCACCTCAGACTGTCAGAGTAGTGACCATATACCGAGAATTTAGAGTTTCAAAAAAATAAGTTTATAGTAGAGGTCAGAAACTCGTCCATTTTTCACATCAAATAGACAGGCTTACCCGCCACTTCGTCCCTCAGTAGCTGGGCTAGTCCATTTGCCAGCCTCCTACAAGTTTCAAAAAAATAATTAGTTATCGTGTTTTCCTCTTTTGAATTATTAATATTATTCGTATAGTACCTAGCTTTTATAAAACATTATAACCCTTATTATAATAATATTATTATATATATATTGTAGTTACTAGTAGTATAGCGAATTTGGAAGGACAAGGTCTGGGCACGTATACCGTCACCCAAAAAAGAACAAGCTTTATCATAAGACTCTCTAAGCGTACCATTGTTTTCGTCCCTCAACCACTGGTAAACTAAGAAATTCTAATGATAAAGCTGGTCCTTTTTGGGGTACCCGACGGCGTGCGACGAATTCTAACTAAATTTTAATTAAATTTAATTCAATCATTCTATATAAATAATCAAAAAACCTAAGTCTACGCACGCATCTGTAGTTTAATCATACCTTTAAATCTAAATACGCACACCGCCGGTGGACAAGCCCAGGGCTGGTCCACCTTGAACAAGTTGTGATGAACCTACAACTTGCACAAGGTGGCTAGGTATTTCAAATATACGTGTGTAGTATTGGTTGAAGTAAAAATAAAAGATCACCAAACAAAACACTATTTGTTCGATAACCTTTTATTCTTCTTTTATTTTTTACCAGCTGATCATTTTAATCCCCACCCAAATGCTTTATCCATTTCATATTGAGGGAATGAATAATTACCAATACTATATAAGTCCACTAATTGTTGCTTAAATTCTGGTGTGTGATCTTTTGATTTTTAGCCATGTCGAACAACTCCTTTACTTAATTAATTTTATTATAAGTTGTTCAACTTTTCTTGTGTCTACTGTTATATACTAACCCCAAGTGTTGTGATAAAATAAATAAAGTTGTAACCCCTCGACCTAATGAGATATGAGGAGTTTGCAATGCCACTATTGTGATAAAAAATATATTAAAAAAATCAAATGGATTATATATAATAATTGGAGGTATACACATGTCAAGTGCAACACAACGAGCTGAATTACAATCTCAAATCTGGAAAATAGCCAATGATGTCCGTGGATCTGTAGATGGATGGGATTTTAAACAATATGTTTTAGGAACTCTTTTTTATCGTTTTATTAGTGAGAACTTTTCTAGTTATATTGAAGCGGGTGACGAAAGCGTCAATTATGCAGAACTTCCTGATGATATTATAACTAAAGAAATTAAAGATGATGCAATTAAAACAAAAGGTTATTTCATATATCCTAGTCAGTTATTTACTAATATTTCGAAAACTGCCAATACAAATGAAAGTTTGAATACAGATTTAGCTGCTATATATTCTGCTATTGAAAGTTCAGCAAATGGTTATCCATCTGAAATGGATATTAAAGGATTATTCGCTGATTTTGACACTACAAGCAATAGATTAGGAAATACTGTAAAAGATAAAAACAGTCGTTTAGCTGCTGTAATTAAAGGCGTTGAAGGGCTTAATTTTGGTGAATTTGAAGATAATCACATTGACCTTTTTGGTGATGCCTATGAATTTTTAATCTCTAATTATGCTGCCAATGCTGGTAAATCTGGAGGTGAGTTTTTTACACCGCAGAGTGTGTCTAAACTTATTGCTCAATTAGCAATACACAAGCAAACAACAATTAATAAAATTTATGACCCTGCATCGGGTTCAGGTTCACTTTTATTACAAGCAA
The DNA here is from genome assembly GCF_055081035.1 of Clostridium sp. CM041. Taxonomy (NCBI): domain Bacteria; kingdom Bacillati; phylum Bacillota; class Clostridia; order Eubacteriales; family Clostridiaceae; genus Clostridium; species Clostridium sp. CM041. The sequence goes on along the minus strand of NZ_JBSJER010000002.1, from coordinate 11,314 downwards.
AAAAACAGTTTGATGCTCATATTATCGAAGATGGTTTTTATGGACAGGAGATTAATCACACTACTTATAATCTTGCTCGTATGAATATGTTTTTGCACAATATAAACTACGATAAGTTTAATATTGCTTTAGGAAATACTCTTTTAGACCCTCACTTTGGTGATGAAAGACCTTTTGATGCCATTGTATCTAATCCACCTTATTCAGTAAAATGGATTGGAAGCGATGACCCAACTCTTATTAATGATGATCGTTTTGCCCCTGCAGGAGTATTAGCGCCAAAGTCTAAAGCCGATTTTGCCTTTGTACTTCATGCTCTTAGTTATCTTTCAAGCAAAGGACGTGCTGCTATAGTTTGTTTCCCTGGTATTTTTTACCGTGGTGGTGCAGAACAAAAAATTAGAAAGTATCTGATTGATAATAACTTCGTTGAAACTGTTATTTCATTAGCGCCTAACCTTTTTTACGGGACTTCAATAGCTGTTAATATTTTGGTTCTTTCTAAGCATAAAAGCGATAATAAAACTCAATTTATTGATGCAAGTGGCATAGATTTTTATAAAAAACAAACGAATAATAACATACTTACAGATGAACATATAGATGAAATTATGAAAATGTTTGACAGTAAAGAAGATATTGAGCATGTTGCAAAATTCGTTGATTATGATGCAATAGTTCAAAATGATTATACCCTATCTGTAAGTTCTTATGTGGAAGCAAAAGACACAAGGGAAGTAGTTGATATAAAAGAGCTGAATGCAGAAATAAAAACTACTGTATCAAAGATAGATAGACTTCGTGCTGAAATTGATGACATTATTGAGGTGATTGAATCATGATTAAGGCGGATTTTATGGAGAAATTGCTTGATGGGGTTGAAGTTGAGTGGAAGAGTTTGGGCGAGGTGGCGGAAATATATGATGGAACTCATCAAACACCAACATACACAAACTCAGGGGTTCCATTTGTTAGTGTTCAAAATATCAGAGATTTATATGCAACAAAGAAATATATTTCCGTTGATGATTTTGAAAAATACAAGTATAAGCCACGTAAAGATGATCTATTTATGACGAGAATAGGGAATATTGGTACATGTGCGGTCGTTGAAAATGATGAACCTCTTGCATATTATGTTACTCTAACTTTAATTCGTGTAAATCAAACATTTATTTTACCTAAATATCTTAAACATGTTATTGAAAGTGGTATTGGAAAATTAGAACTGTACAAGAGAACTCTTGTACATGCGACACCGATAAAAATTAATTTAGGAGAAATTGGTAAAATCAACATCCCCATCCCACCCATCCACATTCAAACCGAAATAGTCCGTATTTTGGACGCTTTCACCGAGCTAACACGAGAACTAACAGCAGAGCTTACAGCAGAGCTTACAGCTCGTAAAAAACAATATACCTATTACCGTGATAAGTTGTTGACTTTTGAAGAGGGTGAAGTTGAGTGGAAGAGGTTGGGGGAGGTTGGAGAGTTAGTTCGTGGTAATGGTTTACCAAAATCAGATTTCACAGAAATTGGAGTTCCGGCAATTCATTACGGCCAGATTTACACATATTATGGTACATTTACGACAGAAACAAAATCTTTCGTTTCGTATGAAACGGCTAAAAAATTAAAAAAAGTTAATACTGGTGATGTTGTTATAACAAATACGAGTGAAAATTTAGAAGATGTTGGCAAAGCCGTTGTTTATCTTGGTAAAGTACAAGCAGTTACTGGTGGGCACGCAACAATTTTCAAACCATCAAATCAGATTTCAGGCAAGTATTTTGCTTATTTTACACAAACAGAAATGTTTGCAAGTCAGAAAAGAAAATATGCAAAAGGGACAAAGGTTATCGATGTTTCAGCTACTGATATGTCAAAAATAATAATCCCTATACCACCTCTTACCGAACAAGAACGTATTGCATCTATTTTAGATAAATTCGACGCCTTAACATCCTCAATCACCGAGGGTTTACCTCGTGAAATAGAGCTACGTCAAAAACAATACGAGTATTACCGTAATATGCTTCTTAGCTTTCCAAAAGAGGAGGTGTAAAAATGGCAGATTTTAAACCCATTGCAGAAACAAATAACTATATAGTTTTAGATAAATATACCAAGATAGAGCAACAAGGTGTAGGCTATCAAACAGAAGCCGATTTAGAACGAGAACTTATTCAAGATTTAGTAAATCAAGGTTATGAACATCTACCAAGTTTAACTACTCCTGAAAAAATGCTTGCTAATGCTAGGGTACAGTTGCAAACTCTCAACAATGTGCAATTTTTAGAAGCTGAATGGATTAGATTTTGTGAGCAGTTTTTAGATAAACCTAGTGATAACAATATTGATAAAGCTCGTAAAATTCATAATGATTATATTTATGACTTTGTCTTTGATGATGGGCATATTCAAAACATTTACCTAGTAGACAAAAAGAATATTATCAACAATAAAGTGCAAGTAATTTCGCAATTTGAACAAAAAGGAACCCAATCTAATAGATATGATGTCACAATTTTAGTAAATGGCTTACCTTTAGTACAAGTGGAGCTTAAAAAGCGTGGGATTGCTATTCGTGAAGCCTTTAATCAGGTTCATCGATATAGTAAAGAGAGTTTTAATTCAGAAAACTCTCTTTTTAAATATTTACAAATTTCCGTGATATCCAATGGTACAGATAGCCGATATTTTGCTAATACTACTAAACGTGATAAGAACAGTTTTGATTTTACTATGAATTGGGCAAAATCGGATAATACCCTGATTAAAGATTTAAAAGATTTCACTGCTACATTTTTTCAGAAAATCACTCTACTAAATGTACTACTGAAATATTCTGTTTTTGATGTGAGTGATAATTTACTTGTTATGCGTCCTTATCAAATTGCTGCAACTGAAAGAATTTTGTGGAAGATCAAAAGTACATACCAAGCCAAAAAATGGAGAACCATAGAAAGTGGAGGATATATTTGGCATACAACAGGTTCGGGGAAAACTCTTACTAGTTTTAAAGCAGCTCGTTTGGCTACTGAACTGGATTTTATTGATAAAGTATTTTTTGTTGTAGATAGGAAAGACCTAGATTATCAGACTATGAAAGAGTATCAGCGTTTTTCTCCTGATAGTGTTAATGGTTCAGAAAGTACCGCAGGGTTAAATCGTAATATTGAAAAAGATGATAATAAAATTATTGTTACTACTATTCAAAAACTGAATAACCTTATAAAAGGCGAAACAGAATTACCTATATATAATAAGCAAGTTGTATTTATTTTTGATGAAGCTCACCGTTCACAATTTGGTGAAGCTCAAAAAAATCTTAAAAAAAAGTTTAAGAAGTTCTATCAATTTGGATTTACAGGTACTCCTATTTTTCCGGAAAATGCTTTAGGTTCTGAAATTACTGCTACTGTTTTTGGTCGAGAGTTACACTCTTATGTAATTACTGATGCAATTAGAGATGAAAAAGTTTTAAAGTTCAAAGTAGATTATAATGATGTACGTCCCAAGTTCAAAACTATTGAAACAGAACAGGACGAGAAAGAGCTATCAGCAGCAGAAAATAAAGAAGCTTTACTACATCCTGAACGGATTAAAGAAATTTCTCAATATATTCTTAATAATTTTAAAGTAAAAACACATCGTTTAAATGCTAATGGAAAAGGATTTAATGCTATGTTTGCCGTGAGTAATATTGACGCAGCTAAACTCTACTATGAATCATTAAATAAATTACAAAATGGAAGCAATAACCCTCTTAAGATTGCTACAATATTCTCCTTTGCTGCTAATGAAGAGCAGAGTGCTATAGGTGAAATTTTTGATGAAACTTTTGAACCTTCAGCAATGGATAGTAGTGCAAAAGAGTTTTTAAGTTTAGCAATTAAAGACTATAATGCCATGTTTAAAACTAATTATGGAGTAGAAAGTAATCAATTTCAAAATTATTATCGTGACCTTGCTAAACGAGTAAAAAACAAAGAGATTGATTTATTGATTGTTGTAGGAATGTTTTTAACAGGTTTTGATGCTCCTACATTAAATACTTTATTTGTTGATAAAAATCTTAGGTATCATGGTTTAATACAAGCTTTTTCGAGAACAAATCGTATTTATGATGCTACCAAAACCTTTGGAAATATTGTTACTTTTAGAGATTTAGAACAAGCAACTATAGACGCAATTACTCTTTTTGGGGATAAAAACACTAAAAATGTGGTGCTGGAAAAAAGCTACAAAGAGTATATGGAAGGATTCACTGATGTGGCAACTGGTGAGGCCCGTCGTGGATATGTAGACGTAGTAAAAGAGCTACAAAAGCGTTTTCCGAGTGTTGAAGATATTGCTACTGAAAAGGATAAGAAAGAGTTTACTAAACTTTTTGGTGAATATTTGCGTATTGAAAATATCTTACACAATTATGATGAATTTTCAGGTTTAAAAGATTTACAATTGGTAGATATCACTGACCCTAAGGCTTTGGAAAATTTTAAATCTACTCATTATGTAAGTGATGAAGATATAGCTGCTATGCAAGAGATTCAAGTGCCAGAAGAAAGAACTATTCAAGATTATCGTTCTTCATATAATGATATTCGTGATTGGCTTCGTCGTGAAAAAACTGGAAAAGAAAAAGAAAATTCCTCTATTGATTGGGATGATGTTGTCTTTGAAGTAGACCTTCTAAAATCCCAAGAGATAAACTTAGATTATATTCTTGAACTGATTTTTGAAAATAGCAAGAAAGTAAAAGATAAGGGTTTGTTGGTTGAAGAGGTACGTCGTTTAATTCGTTCTAGTGTGGGTAACCGTGCAAAAGAAAGCTTAGTAATTGATTTTATCAACCAAACGGATTTAGGCAAGATTCAAGATAAAGCAAGTATTATTGATGCCTTCTTCTCATTTGCTCAAGCTGAGCAAAAACGTGAAGCAGAAGAATTGATTAATGCTGAAAAACTTAATGAAGCGGCTGCAAAAAGATATATTGTGAATTCATTAAAAAGAGAATATGCCAGTGAAAATGGAACGGAACTTAATGAAATTCTTCCTAAAATGAGTCCTCTTAATCCTCAATATTTAACAAAAAAACAGAGCGTTTTTCAGAAAATTTCTGCCTTTGTAGATAAGTTTAAAGGAGTAGGTGGAAAAGTTTAATTTAAGTAAATAAAGTTTGTTAAAATGGCTATATTAGAGATTGGGTATTTTTGACCATACCCCCGAAAAGGGGGAATAAGCAAATTACTAGTCAGGTAATACCTGAAACTGAGCCAGTTCCTGAATGATTACATCCATGTTGATAGGCTCAGGATTTTTATTAAACTCATATCGACCATAGAGATTAATATGCTAGCATTATAATAAATGATGCAATTTGCTAACAAACGACCGCATTCACCCCATATTTGGGGTGCGGCAACGATTCGTGCATTAACTATACTAGGGGTATAGTTAGTAATGGAACAGCAAACGGCTATAATGATGTTAAATTATGGTAACGGCTAATAATCCATTAAATTTATTAGCTGTTACCATATTAAATTTATTCTATTTCAGTTTCTAAAGTAGGGGTAGTGCTCGCAATTTGTGCAAAAGTACCGTTAAGAAAACTTGATTAACATTTAAGTAAATACATACCAAATGTAATAATTACCCGTTTTATTTTTTATAATTTACCAATACAATCCCAATTCCTCACACTTAGCATCAGCCTCAATGAAACAATTATGCATATCCGCTTCCATATGCATTTCGCTTAATATATCATAGACTGTATTTTCTAAATCCTCAATTTCTCTATATTTAACCTGTAATATGTATTCACATGATTCGGGGTCTGGCTTCTTCATGCTGTAATACCTTAAATCATTTTCAATTCTTTCCCTAGTTTTTTTCTTGCCTCTCACAAATTTATTATTATTCTCAATACTGAGCCATAAATCAATTTTAACTATTTTTTCAGTGTCCTCTTCCTTCTTAGCGGATAATTTCTCTTCATGCTCTTTTATTAGATTATAAAATGTATTTCTTTTTAAATTCAAAATCTCCATTGCAGCAGTTCCAGTTATTTCTCTATGCTTATACTGAATATAAATTTCTTCCCACCCTTTAGGAAAATCTATTTTCTTTCTTCCCTTATACTTGCCTTCTGCCTTTGCTCTCTCAATACCCTCTCTTTGCCGCTCTAATACACAATCACTTTCAAAGCATGTTACTGCACCTAAAATTGTGCAAAGTAATGTCTGGTCAATTATAGCCGTGTTTATATCCTCTTTAATACTAACTAAATGAACTTTTTTATTATAAAAACACTCTATAACCTCCTGCAGCTCTTTTGTATTTTTTGCTATCCTGTTGAAACTTTCGATATAAACTATATCTCCTTAGCGTGCAGATTCAATTAAAGCTTTTAGCCCTTCATAATTTGGAGATTTTTTCTTTTGGTTATCTTCGTATATTTTTTTAACTCTTAGAGGGGTATGGACACGATTCGTGTAAAAAACCATATTAGGAGTAAAAAACTGTAAATTACAACGTTTATCCATTGAAAACACTTAAATACATTAGTTTTAATTAAGTATTTTAATCACCTTGAATACTTATGTAGATAGTTTTAAGTAGGATAAACCTATAAATCTTATTTATTAAGTCTCATTTTTCATACAAACTGTCTATATAAAGTACATTATATAGACAGTTTCAGATATATAGATAGTCCAAATGTAAATATTTTACTCGTACTATAGTTTTTTACAAGAATCGGTGCCATACCCCTTTTTAGCATATTGTTTTGACTGTAAGTTTTGACACCACCCAATCCTTTGATTATACGTAAGTGGTTTATAGGTGTCAATACTGTTAAGTTATGACATTAAGATTTTATACATTTTCTTATATATTAGAGTTATAGCCACTATTTAATATTAAAAATAAAAAGAGCAGAAATTTCTTCTCTTGATGTTGCACAATAAAACAAGATAGCGAAATAATTTTGTTGCGTATTACCTCATATTCTTACCAAATTAAATACTTTAAAATTGAAAAGCATATCACTGCAATAACACTCGAACCAATTGCTGATATTACACTCCCCTTTAAGAAACCGATAAAATGGAATTTATAATCTTTGTACAATTTATTTCCTTCACTACCAGGAAGTACAATAAACTTCGGCTGCCAAGTACAAAAAATAAACCAATCCATCACGATTAAATCAAATAGATTCCAACACATGCACAGTATAAGTATATGTTCAAAAATTATCCAATAACTGACTGAATTCAAGTCATATGTATAAATCCCACTCCAAAATATAAAAGCTACGATTAAAATCATCGTTATCGTTTCAAACATATAGGCAGCTTTTTTATTTGTAAATGGAGGAAGTTTAATAACCTCTTGTAGTTTTTTAGGATAATCATGTAGAAATAAATGAGGCCATTTTATTTCAACAAATGTAACCATACTGCACCACATAATTGACCAAATTAATCCATGTATCAATGCTGCTTCCAAATTCACTAACATACATCGCCTTTCATCTTCACATTATATAATCTTTAGTTGGGCTAGTTAATATAATAACTTAAAAATTCAAGAGGTATTAGTAAATATAGAAAACTTCAAGGGCATCGCTATTTTAATGAAAACGCGAGCTTTATTATGTAATTTCCTAAGGTTTTTACCACAAGTGGTGCTAGGGTAGCGCTCTGGGGTCCTCAAGGAAATGACAAGCAACCAAAGTGAACTAGCCGTCCTTGGCTGTTCCACTTTAGTAAGCTAGTCCTTTCCTTTCGGTAACGGGTGGACAAGCTTCTAGCTTAAGAAATTTGAAAAGCCGTCCTTGGCTAGTCCATTTCCTTGGCCACAAGCTTGTCCACCCGACGGCATGCGCAAATTCTAGTTAAATTTAACTTGGCCTTAATTCAATCATTCTATATAAATAATCAAAAAACCTAAGTCTACGCACGCATATATAGTTTAATCATATTTTTAAATCTAAATACGCACACCGACGATGGACAAGCCCATGGCTGGTCCAACTTGAACAAGTTGGCTAGGTCTTACAAATATACGTGCGTAGTATTGTTTACATCTGATACATATTAAAGTTAGAACTATTTAGTATTAATTCTAAGTCAGAATATTTTGATAAAAGATTCTTTTGGTAATAACTGTCTTAACGTATATTTTCCGCGTTTTGCGAGCACTACCCCTTTTAGGTAAAGTTTATAATTTGATTTATCGAGGTCCTAAAAATCTATCTCCATTTAAATGAATCATGTGATCCGGTTGGTCTGCTACCCATATTTCTGTTTCCCAAGCAATTTCATCAATAAATTTTTTGAATCCATTTTTTGATGACATATCCAGAAATGCAGTAACGTATATAATTCCACATTTGCAATCTGTGAGCATAGCCTCAATTTCGGTGCGTCTTTTAACCGAAACAGGACCAACACTCGTTACACTTTCTATAAAATAAATCCAATTTTTTTCAGCTCTGTAAACCACTACGTCTGGAAGTTTATCATGGTCTCCTATTTCTACTCCAAGTTCCAGTAGCTTGATTTTGTTCTTTACCAAGTCTTTTTTTAATGTATCTCCAACATATAGAATTTCACTGTTGGGAGCAAACCTTGGAGCAAAATCTTCTATTATAGACTTTTGCAATTCATTGTGTTTGCCGGGACTAAACTGTATTTCTTGATCATTTATTTTTACTGGAATAAAATCCATTTTTCTTATTTGTTGGTATTTTTCAGAAAGGGTTCCTTTTTCCAATATAAAGCTTTCTAACTTTTCATCCCATTTAGAAGAATGATAGCTTTTAAATAATTCTAAAGCTTCAGCCGTTATTCTATATCCATAGTTAGGACTGTTTGTTGCTCTTTCATTATCATCAGTATTTCTTTCTGCAATAGCTCCATCACAAAATTGATGGATAGTACCTTTTCTAATTGTTTCTCGGGAATTAGGCTTATAGTTTTTACCATGGTAAGTTCTCATAAAATCCATGATTTTCACAATTCCAATTGGTTCATTTGTTGCTGTACTCCATTCATCAGATTCTTTTAATCCAAGCAAAGATAATAATGTATAACCACATCTATCATTTTGTTGTTGTGTTGGCATACCGATTGCTTTTAATACAACCTTTGCTTCTTCTAGTTTAGTCATTCATTCAGCCCCCTAAATTACTTTCTGTAAATTTTTTCTAGTAAATCTTTTTGATATTATATTATCACAATTTTCAGTAGTAAGATTTTTTAATTTTATTGCTTCAGATCCAATTTCAAGTATATCTTCCATTAGCGGGAAAGGGATTGCGTTCATCTCATTCGCATTAACCTGTGTGCTTCCATTTAATATTCTGAAATATTTATCCAAGAATGATGAATTTAATATGGTAAATAACCCATATAGCTCACTTTGGCTCATTTCCCCATTCATTTTTACAATATAATTAAGATGATTTTCTATACCAATGTAATCAAAATTAAATTGATTAGAATCATATATAGCAGGTTGTATCCTTCTAGGTTCTTCTTTTGCACTAAACCTTTTAACAAATATATAATTCTTATTTTTAACTAATTGACCCAAAGATTCTTTGGATTTATTAATATATTGGGGTTTTTTATCATCGTGAATAGGAAATGCAAGAGCGTTGTTATCTCCATAGTTATAAGCCCAAAACAAAGGCACTGTCGTTTCGCTTGGTTCATATTTGGTATAGACTGTAGCTCTAAAATCTACAACAGGACCCGTTTTTAGTTTATATCCTAATTCAATTAAATTACTATTCCATTTATTAACGAAGCTAATTGTTTCTATATCATCCTGATTTGTTGGTATTCTCATAAAACAATTTTCATCATTAATATCCACTATTACATTATACGGAACATTAAAAGTAGTCAAATTATCAAATATAGCCATGTTAGGGCTCTCTGTTACAGTAATATTTGTTATCTCGTTTTGGGTCTTTATAGCCCTTGTTATTATGGTTTCTTGTAATATATTATCGCAAGAGAATACATCATTTCTTGATATAAATAAATGTAGATTAGTAAGCTTAATATTTTTAAAAAACCACTTTCTAAAGTTTTTGAAATAAGCTCCACTACTAAAACTACGTGGTGTAATGAATATCATTTGCCCATCATCTTTAAGTAATTTAGCAGACATAGCCATAAATAAAAAATAAATATTAGGTTGACCAAACACTATATTTGCCATAGCTATAGCTTCAAGATCGCATTTACTAATTTTTTTATATGGTGGATTAGAAATAATAACATCATATACTGGTGAAGTAGAGCCTATATCATCTCGCCAATATCCTGTATTATAAATAATAAAATTTTGATTTAATATTTTGTAAGTAAGAATTTTATTATGTTCTTTAAGAGTTTCAACCATGTATTCCAAATTCTCATTTAAAATAGGTAGTATATCTTCATTATTTTCATATAAATCTATGTGAACAATTTTTATAAATTTATTTTTAATTACTTCTTCACACACTGCACCTGTAAGAATACCACTCCCTGCTCCAGTATCTAAAAGAGTAAGAATTGGATTGGTATAATCCATTAAGCTGCCCATAAATGTTGCAACAGCAGGCGGTGTAAAATATTGTCCGATTTTTTTTCTTATATCTTTGGGAATAGAATTTATATATAACATTGTATTATCGTATATTTGTTCAACTATCATATGATTAGACCTCCTAAAATATGGTGTTATAGTATAATCGCTCGTTATATTAATACTATAATGGATATCATCCATTATAACTGGATATTTTAGTTTCTATTCACATTATTTTTTGCACTGTTGCATTATGGATATTTTTTCCTATTCCCGTGAAAAGTTATGTTAGTGTATTTTTATAATTGGAGGCTATACTAGGATAATGCTCGCAATTTATGCAAAAATCACATTAAGAAAACTTGATTAACATTTAAGTAAATATACACAAAAACATAGTAGGTTCCCTAAAAATTTCAATGTAATAAAACACAATAAATATTACATTAGGTAATCGGTTCTTAACCACTAATATTACTTGATTATTAAAAGAGTTAAAACTAATTTAAATTAAGTTTATAGTGTTTTAATGTGAAATATATCTTGAAGCATATTAAAAAGCCTTATTTAACATTAAGTTTTACAGTAATTCGAAAATATATTAGTTAATTTTCCTTAACATGACTTTTGCACGAAAATAAAGCACATCCCCTAATAGAAAAAAATTTCTATTTCTCTTCATTCTTAGGACTGTCCTTACTTTTAT